>NZ_AP019722.1 GCF_006742205.1 Staphylococcus epidermidis | reverse complement strand
TATGTTATTGAGTGATGAAGAAGAATGGGGAAAGCTTCACAGAAATTCTAGAACAAAATATAAGAATTTGATAAAAGAAATTTCGCCAGTCGATTTAACGGACTTAATGAAATCGACTTTAAAAGCGAACGAAAAACAATTGCAAAAACAAATCGATTTTTGGCAACATGAATTTAAATTTTGGAAATAGTGTACATATTAATATTACTGAACAAAAATGATATATTTAAACTATTCTAATTTAGGAGGATTTTTTTATGAAGTGTCTATTTAAAAATTTGGGGAATTTATATGAGGTGAAAGAATAATTTACCCCTATAAACTTTAGTCACCTCAAGTAAAGAGGTAAAATTGTTTAGTTTATATAAAAAATTTAAAGGTTTGTTTTATAGCGTTTTATTTTGGCTTTGTATTCTTTCATTTTTTAGTGTATTAAATGAAATGGTTTTAAATGTTTCTTTACCTGATATTGCAAATCATTTTAATACTACTCCTGGAATTACAAACTGGGTAAACACTGCATATATGTTAACTTTTTCGATAGGAACAGCAGTATATGGAAAATTATCTGATTATATAAATATAAAAAAATTGTTAATTATTGGTATTAGTTTGAGCTGTCTTGGTTCATTGATTGCTTTTATTGGTCACAATCACTTTTTTATTTTGATTTTTGGTAGGTTAGTACAAGGAGTAGGATCTGCTGCATTCCCTTCACTGATTATGGTGGTTGTAGCTAGAAATATTACAAGAAAAAAACAAGGCAAAGCCTTTGGTTTTATAGGATCAATTGTAGCTTTAGGTGAAGGGTTAGGTCCTTCAATAGGGGGAATAATAGCACATTATATTCATTGGTCTTACCTACTTATACTTCCTATGATTACAATAGTAACTATACCTTTTCTTATTAAAGTAATGGTACCTGGTAAATCAACAAAAAATACATTAGATATCGTAGGTATTGTTTTAATGTCTATAAGTATTATATGTTTTATGTTATTTACGACAAATTATAATTGGACTTTTTTAATACTCTTCACAATCTTTTTTGTGATTTTTATTAAACATATTTCAAGAGTTTCTAACCCTTTTATTAATCCTAAACTAGGGAAAAACATTCCGTTTATGCTTGGTTTGTTTTCTGGTGGGCTAATATTTTCTATAGTAGCTGGTTTTATATCAATGGTGCCTTATATGATGAAAACTATTTATCATGTAAATGTAGCGACAATAGGTAATAGTGTTATTTTTCCTGGAACCATGAGTGTTATTGTTTTTGGTTATTTTGGTGGTTTTTTAGTGGATAGAAAAGGATCATTATTTGTTTTTATTTTAGGATCATTGTCTATCTCTATAAGTTTTTTAACTATTGCATTTTTTGTTGAGTTTAGTATGTGGTTGACTACTTTTATGTTTATATTTGTTATGGGCGGATTATCTTTTACTAAAACAGTTATATCAAAAATAGTATCAAGTAGTCTTTCTGAAGAAGAAGTTGCTTCTGGAATGAGTTTGCTAAATTTCACAAGTTTTTTATCAGAGGGAACAGGTATAGCAATTGTAGGAGGTTTATTGTCACTACAATTGATTAATCGTAAACTAGTTCTGGAATTTATAAATTATTCTTCTGGAGTGTATAGTAATATTCTTGTAGCCATGGCTATCCTTATTATTTTATGTTGTCTTTTGACGATTATTGTATTTAAACGTTCTGAAAAGCAGTTTGAATAGTTATATTATATTTTGGTTTAGAACTATGAGTGGCTAGCATTTTGCCACTCATTTTTTGCGTTAGCAAAAACAGGTTTAAGCCTCGCAGAGCACACGTATTAACGACTTATTAAAAATAAGTCTAGTCTGTTAGACTTAAACTATTAAATACACATGAAACCTTTGTGCTTAGGAGTGATTTTTATATGTCTTATTCCATTGTTAGAGTTTCAAAAGTTAAATCTGGAACAAATACAACGGGCATACAAAAACATGTTCAAAGAGAAAATAATAATTATGAAAATGAAGATATAGACCATAGTAAAACTTACTTAAATTATGATTTGGTAAATGCTAATAAACAGAATTTTAATAACTTGATTGATGAAAAAATCGAACAGAATTATACAGGCAAAAGAAAAATTAGAACAGACGCGATTAAACACATTGATGGTTTAATTACATCAGACAATGATTTCTTTGATAATCAAACGCCAGAAGATACAAAGCAGTTTTTTGAATATGCTAAAGAGTTTTTAGAACAAGAATACGGTAAAGATAATTTATTATATGCAACAGTTCACATGGACGAAAAAACACCACATATGCATTATGGCGTTGTTCCAATAACTGATGATGGTCGTTTAAGTGCTAAAGAAGTTGTAGGTAATAAAAAAGCTTTAACAGCGTTTCAAGATAGATTTAATGAGCATGTTAAACAACGAGGATATGATTTAGAACGTGGGCAATCAAGACAAGTAACAAATGCTAAACATGAGCAAATAAGTCAGTATAAACAAAAAACAGAATATCATAAGCAAGAATATGAACGTGAGAGCCAAAAAACAGACCATATAAAGCAAAAGAACGATAAATTAATGCAAGAGTACCAAAAATCGTTAAATACGCTTAAAAAGCCTATAAATGTTCCGTATGAGCAAGAAACTGAAAAAGTAGGTGGTTTATTTAGCAAAGAAATACAAGAAACTGGAAATGTTGTAATAAGCCAAAAAGATTTCAATGAATTTCAGAAACAGATAAAAGCTGCTCAAGATATTTCGGAAGATTACGAGTATATAAAGTCTGGTAGAGCCTTAGATGATAAAGATAAGGAAATACGAGAGAAAGATGATTTATTAAATAAAGCAGTTGAGCGTATTGAAAACGCAGACGATAATTTTAACCAACTTTACGAAAATGCAAAGCCACTTAAAGAGAATATAGAAATAGCGTTAAAGCTTTTAAAAATCTTACTAAAAGAGTTAGAACGAGTTTTAGGAAGAAATACCTTTGCGGAAAGAGTTAATAAGTTAACAGAAGATGAACCAAAACTAAATGGTTTAGCAGGAAACTTAGATAAAAAAATGAATCCAGAATTATATTCAGAACAGGAACAGCAACAAGAACAACAAAAGAATCAAAAACGAGATAGAGGTATGCACTTATAGAACATGCATTTATGCCGAGAAAACTTATTGGTTGGAATGGGCTATGTGTTAGCTAACTTGTTAGCGAGTTGGTTGGACTTGAATTGGGATTAATCCCAAGAAAGTACCAACTCAACAACACATAAAGCCCTGTAGGTTCCGACCAATAAGGAAATTGGAATAAAGCAATAAAAGGAGTTGAAGAAATGAAATTCAGAGAAGCCTTTGAGAATTTTATAACAAGTAAGTATGTACTTGGTGTTTTAGTAGTTTTAACTGTTTACCAGATAATACAAATGCTTAAATAAAAAAAGACTTGATCTGATTAGACCAAGTCTTTTGATAGTGTTATATTAATAACAAAATAAAAAGGAGTCGCTCACGCCCTGACCAAAGTTTGTGAACGACATCATTCAAAGAAAAAAACACTGAGTTGTTTTTATAATCTTGTATATTTAGATATTAAACGATATTTAAATATACATCAAGATATATATTTGGGTGAGCGATTCCTTAAACGAAATTGAGATTAAGGAGTCGATTTTTTATGTATAAAAACAATCATGCAAATCATTCAAATCATTTGGAAAATCACGATTTAGACAATTTTTCTAAAACCGGCTACTCTAATAGCCGGTTGGACGCACATACTGTGTGCATATCTGATCCAAAATTAAGTTTTGATGCAATGACGATCGTTGGAAATCTCAACCGAGACAACGCTCAAGCCCTTTCTAAATTTATGAGTGTAGAGCCCCAAATAAGACTTTGGGATATTCTTCAAACAAAGTTTAAAGCTAAAGCACTTCAAGAAAAAGTTTATATTGAATATGACAAAGTGAAAGCAGATAGTTGGGATAGACGTAATATGCGTATTGAATTTAATCCAAACAAACTTACACGAGATGAAATGATTTGGTTAAAACAAAATATAATAAGCTACATGGAAGATGACGGTTTTACAAGATTAGATTTAGCCTTTGATTTTGAAGATGATTTGAGTGACTACTATGCAATGTCTGATAAAGCAGTTAAGAAAACTATTTTTTATGGTCGTAATGGTAAGCCAGAAACAAAATATTTTGGCGTGAGAGATAGTAATAGATTTATTAGAATTTATAATAAAAAGCAAGAACGTAAAGATAATGCAGATGCTGAAGTTATGTCTGAACATTTATGGCGTGTAGAAATCGAACTTAAAAGAGATATGGTGGATTACTGGAATGATTGCTTTAGTGATTTACATATCTTGCAACCAGATTGGAAAACTATCCAACGCACTGCGGATAGAGCAATAGTTTT